>NZ_OZ208512.1:2252500-2255000 GCF_964512435.1 Tenacibaculum insulae
AAGAGTAGAATAACCACGTTCTAATTCGTTAGAACAAATTCTTTTGAAACTTATTCATTAATATTATTTAAAATATACAATGAAGAGTTTGATCCTGGCTCAGGATGAACGCTAGCGGCAGGCTTAACACATGCAAGTCGAGGGGTAACATTGTAGCTTGCTGCAGATGACGACCGGCGAACGGGTGCGTAACGCGTATAGAATCTGCCTTGTACAGGAGGATAGCCTTTAGAAATGAAGATTAATACTCCATAATGCTAATTAGTGGCATCACAAATTAGTTAAAGATTTATCGGTACAAGATGACTATGCGTCCTATTAGCTAGATGGTAAGGTAACGGCTTACCATGGCAACGATAGGTAGGGGGTCTGAGAGGATTATCCCCCACACTGGTACTGAGACACGGACCAGACTCCTACGGGAGGCAGCAGTGAGGAATATTGGTCAATGGAGGCAACTCTGAACCAGCCATGCCGCGTGCAGGATGACTGCCCTATGGGTTGTAAACTGCTTTTATACAGGAAGAAACTTATCTACGTGTAGATAACTGACGGTACTGTAAGAATAAAGACCGGCTAACTCCGTGCCAGCAGCCGCGGTAATACGGAGGGTTCAAGCGTTATCCGGAATCATTGGGTTTAAAGGGTCCGCAGGCGGTCAATTAAGTCAGAGGTGAAATCCCGTCGCTCAACGACGGAACTGCCTTTGATACTGGTTGACTTGAGTTATACGGAAGTAGATAGAATAAGTAGTGTAGCGGTGAAATGCATAGATATTACTTAGAATACCGATTGCGAAGGCAGTCTACTACGTATATACTGACGCTCATGGACGAAAGCGTGGGGAGCGAACAGGATTAGATACCCTGGTAGTCCACGCCGTAAACGATGGATACTAGTTGTTGGGTTTCGACTCAGTGACTAAGCGAAAGTGATAAGTATCCCACCTGTAGGAGTACGGTCGCAAGACTGAAACTCAAAGGAATTGACGGGGGCCCGCACAAGCGGTGGAGCATGTGGTTTAATTCGATGATACGCGAGGAACCTTACCAGGGCTTAAATGTAGAGTGACAGGGCTAGAGATAGTTTTTTCTTCGGACACTTTACAAGGTGCTGCATGGTTGTCGTCAGCTCGTGCCGTGAGGTGTCAGGTTAAGTCCTATAACGAGCGCAACCCCTATTTTTAGTTGCTAACAGGTTAAGCTGAGGACTCTAGAGAGACTGCCGGTGCAAACCGTGAGGAAGGTGGGGATGACGTCAAATCATCACGGCCCTTACGTCCTGGGCTACACACGTGCTACAATGGTATGGACAATGAGCAGCCACTATGCGAATAGGAGCGAATCTATAAACCATATCACAGTTCGGATCGGAGTCTGCAACTCGACTCCGTGAAGCTGGAATCGCTAGTAATCGGATATCAGCCATGATCCGGTGAATACGTTCCTAGCCTTGTACACACCGCCCGTCAAGCCCATGGAAGTTTGGGGGTGCCTGAAGTTCGTTACCGCGAGGAGCGACCTAGGGTAAAACTGGTAACTAGGGCTAAGTCGTAACAAGGTAGCCGTACCGGAAGGTGCGGCTGGAACACCTCCTTTCTAGAGAAAGATGGTGAGTTACAAAAGGGGAATTTTACTCTTTGCTGTTAATTTTAAATAAAACACTAATAATAAGCTATTCTAGTCTCGTAGCTCAGCTGGTTAGAGCGCTACACTGATAATGTAGAGGTCGGCAGTTCGAGTCTGCCCGAGACTACTATAAGGTAAATTATTAGAAAGGAAATTCTGGAAACTAGAGAATTCTAAATTCGTAATTTTGAATTCAAAATTCAAAATTTCAAATGGGGGATTAGCTCAGTTGGCTAGAGCGCTTGCCTTGCACGCAAGAGGTCATCGGTTCGACTCCGATATTCTCCATAAGGTAGCCTTATGGAGGCAATTTAAATGTATTGTTTCAGAGTGTTATGTGAATCCAGCTGATAAATACTTATCAGTCGCGATTCGCGACGTTCATTGACATATTGGTAAAATGATATCGTAAAGAAATCAAGATAGAGAAGTTAAATTAATATTTAACAACAATATTTTTATAAAAATAAATAATTATAAAGAGCTCGTTCTAAATAGTAATATTTAGAGCAAAAAGTACAATAAGCTAAATAAGGGCGTATGGCGGATGCCTAGGCTTTCAGAGGCGATGAAGGACGCGATAAGCTGCGATAAGCTACGGGGAGGGGCACATACCTTATAATCCGTAGATTTCCGAATGGGGCAACCCAGCATGTTGAAGACATGTTACCAGCAATGGGGCAAACCCGGTGAACTGAAACATCTAAGTAACCGGAGGAAGAGAAAACAATAGTGATTCCGTTAGTAGTGGCGAGCGAACGCGGATTAGCCCAAACCAATGTTGTTACGGCAATATTGGGGTTGTAGGGCTGCGACATTAGAATCTAAGTGAACTAGAATTGTCTGGAAAGACAAACCGAAGAGAGTGATAG
>NZ_OZ208512.1:2257500-2260000 GCF_964512435.1 Tenacibaculum insulae
TATTACTAATAACCCATAGGCTTATGTAAAGTCTTTCCCTTCTAGTAAGGGGAAGCGCAACTCTTTTGACAATTTACGATATGATTTTACTAGTATGTTAACTTATACAGTTGAAATATACTGAACGATTTAAGGTGATTATCGCAATGGGGCTCACCTCTTTCCATCCCGAACAGAGAAGTTAAGCCCATTAGCGCCGATGGTACTGCCAATGGTGGGAGAGTAGGTCGTTGCCTTTCTTTTAAACCTCAATCTGAATAGATTGAGGTTTTTTTTTGCATTAAACTTAACTGAAATTAAGGAAAGGTAAAAGGTAAAAGGTGAAAGGTGAAAGGTGAATGGAAAAGGTGAGGTAGAAAGTAAGTAAATAAGTTTTAGATAGATGTTACTTATCACAAACTTGAAATACTAAATGAGTTTTAAGAGGTAATTGAAAGGTCTTATTTTAACTTAGAGGTTAATTTTGATGAAAACTACTGAACTTTCACTACTAACTAACTAACTAACTAACTAACTAACTAACTAACTAACTGTGAGTATCAAAGTAAATGGTTAAAAGAAACACGCTAAAGGCTAATCAAAAATTAATATTAACAGGTTTAGTTGTTAAAAAGAGGTGGTGATAACTAGAAAAAGTGTAAATCAACTAATTCATAATATCTAAACGTTTCATATTCAATACATCAAAAAAAACTTCAAAAAAAAGATAGAAAAGGCAGTTGTTATGTTAAAAAAGGAATCTATATTTGCACCCGCTAAGGGAAAAACGAGTGTTTAGAATTTAGCAAAGTTCATTAAGATAAGGGTTAAGATATGGTCAAAAAAAGATTAAAAATAAGTTAATTTTTACTTGTTTAAATTGAAAGAAAGAGAGTATCTTTGCAGTCCGTTTTAAAGACGAAAGTTCATGTAAATATTGCAAAAAAAAATAAATTAAAAAAACTTCAAAAACAATTTGTCAGTTTTAAAATAGTTTGTAGATTTGCAACCGCTTTAAGAAAGCGAAACGATCAGAGGAATTTTGGAATGGTTTTAGGTAAAAAAAATCAGTTAGTTCAAGTCTAACATTTCTACAAAAAAGGTTGAGTTAAAGAGATGAGATAATACTTGTCATTGGCGACTCGCCAAGTTCATTGAAAATATTGAAATTGACAGCGTAAACAAAGAGTAGAATAACCACGTTCTAATTCGTTAGAACAAATTCTTTTGAAACTTATTCATTAATATTATTTAAAATATACAATGAAGAGTTTGATCCTGACTCAGGATGAACGCTAGCGGCAGGCTTAACACATGCAAGTCGAGGGGTAACATTGTAGCTTGCTGCAGATGACGACCGGCGAACGGGTGCGTAACGCGTATAGAATCTGCCTTGTACAGGAGGATAGCCTTTAGAAATGAAGATTAATACTCCATAATGCTAATTAGTGGCATCACAAATTAGTTAAAGATTTATCGGTACAAGATGACTATGCGTCCTATTAGCTAGATGGTAAGGTAACGGCTTACCATGGCAACGATAGGTAGGGGGTCTGAGAGGATTATCCCCCACACTGGTACTGAGACACGGACCAGACTCCTACGGGAGGCAGCAGTGAGGAATATTGGTCAATGGAGGCAACTCTGAACCAGCCATGCCGCGTGCAGGATGACTGCCCTATGGGTTGTAAACTGCTTTTATACAGGAAGAAACTTATCTACGTGTAGATAACTGACGGTACTGTAAGAATAAGGACCGGCTAACTCCGTGCCAGCAGCCGCGGTAATACGGAGGGTCCAAGCGTTATCCGGAATCATTGGGTTTAAAGGGTCCGCAGGCGGTCAATTAAGTCAGAGGTGAAATCCCGTCGCTCAACGACGGAACTGCCTTTGATACTGGTTGACTTGAGTTATACGGAAGTAGATAGAATAAGTAGTGTAGCGGTGAAATGCATAGATATTACTTAGAATACCGATTGCGAAGGCAGTCTACTACGTATATACTGACGCTCATGGACGAAAGCGTGGGGAGCCGAACAGGATTAGATACCCTGGTAGTCCACGCCGTAAACGATGGATACTAGTTGTTGGGTTTCGACTCAGTGACTAAGCGAAAGTGATAAGTATCCCACCTGGGGAGTACGGTCGCAAGACTGAAACTCAAAGGAATTGACGGGGCCCGCACAAGCGGTGGAGCATGTGGTTTAATTCGATGATACGCGAGGAACCTTACCAGGGCTTAAATGTAGAGTGACAGGGCTAGAGATAGTTTTTTCTTCGGACACTTTACAAGGTGCTGCATGGTTGTCGTCAGCTCGTGCCGTGAGGTGTCAGGTTAAGTCCTATAACGAGCGCAACCCCTATTTTTAGTTGCTAACAGGTTAAGCTGAGGACTCTAGAGAGACTGCCGGTGCAAACCGTGAGGAAGGTGGGGATGACGTCAAATCATCACGGCCCTTACGTCCTGGGCTACACACGTGCTACAATGGTATGGACAATGAGCAGCCACTATGCGAATAGG